>NZ_LR217738.1:0-49732 GCF_900699015.1 Candidatus Erwinia haradaeae
ATAAATATTTTTATAGACAATGCGTTTCAAACTAAATAATAAAATATTTTTATATTGAATTTAATAGTAAAATTAAGATATAAAACTTAAGTGATTTAGACCATAATATCAATATAAATCATATTTTTTTAGATAAATATCAATTTTATATACTAATTATATTATATTTTTATATAAAACTCTATCTTTATTAATTCTCAGAATAAAATATATAAAGATTAAAAAAATCTTTATTTATATAAAATATATAAATTAAAATAGTATTAGATTTCAATAAATTTATTTTTATTAGACACTATTATTCCTTAGATTAAGTGTCACTACAGTTAAATTAAATTTTATGACATAATGTTTACTATGAAATTAGTATCTATCTATATTGAAATATAATTATTAGTTTCTTTTTATTAAAATTGAAGTTAGTAAGAATAATATTCCTATATTCACTATTTTAATTTATAGTTAAATTATTTAAATTCAATTAAAAATTAGATGAAATAAATTTGTTAAAAGTAATAAACAATATGAAGATTTTATCATAAATTAGAATTTAGTTTTATTCAATCAATATAAATCAAAAAATTGACTATCAGTCAATACATGTAGAAGGATATATCTGTATATATGGTTAGAATATTAAAATAATTATAACATCTCCCAATTATGTAAATATACAATTTATTACTATAAATCACTCTTACAATTTTTCTAAAATTAATAATGAATTATCACTACTAGTTTCTAATTTTCTATTATTAATAGGTGTGCAAAGAATTAATGATTTAGATTAAATTATTATTTTTAAAAATAAAAACATATTTATGAAATTCTATTTACAGAAAAAATACATTTTATATTAAATTAGACATCTTCTTTATAATGAGATGTGTAATTCCACTTTACTCCACTTTACTCCACTTTATTCCACTTTATTCCACTCTACTGTATCTCTCTTATTAAAGAAATTTTTAGTTCATTCCCCATTTTATCTTTGATAGCTATTTCAGTGTTCTCAGAAAGAGTTTCTATTTTTCTGATTTCTAGAAGATTTCCTAGATAAGAATCTCTCTTCTTTTTAAAGATAAAAAAGATCTACCTAAAGACTTTGAAAGGCTTTAGGTAGTCTTTCTTTAGAAAGCATGTTTTGTGCAGGAATAACGTTCGAAATTAATGAAAGAAAATAAAAAATCTAAGAATCTAGTTTTTTTTAAGAAAAGTTTAAGAGTTATCTGATAATATAAATAAAAAATTCTTCATTTTAAGTTGATTTTGAAAGCTAAAATACTCATTTCTAGTATAGATAAAGATAAAAAAAAAGATTTTTCTATACGAAGGGCAGGAGGGATTCAAATCCTGTTTAGAATTTGTTTATAATGCAATCTATTTAGTGAGATACCTAGCGATTTAAATCGCTAGGTCATGGTAGAGGGATTCCTGCACGCTCAAGAAGAAGTCGATAATACTGCTCAGTGCTTGTAGAATGATTAAAGAGATGTGGAAATTCCGTCTTAATGGCATTTTCTAATTTTAATCGTATTATTGGTGTACAAGCATCACTAGCTGACCAGGTCCACCAAGCCATTTGGTAGCGTACTTCACTTAAATCCTGAGATGATATATGTTGTTTGTTATGAGCGATTACGGAGGTATTAAGATTTGCAATGATAGATTCTTTTTCATTAAATATTTCTGGGCTGATAACCCAACGTTTAATTTTGTTTAACCGATTTTTTAATGAATGATGACGATCAATATCAATTCCAAGACGTGCCATTTTAAGTTGATGACGCTCATATTTATTGCGCAAAGAAACCGCAATGCCTGCTGATGTTGCCCATTGACGATATTTATACAACCATTGACGAACACTTTTAAGATTCATTCCACGTGAGGTAAAAAAGTTTTCTGTTAAGAAGACTCTCATCGGTTTATTCTGACCAGAATCACTTTCTCGATCACGGTGAACTACTACGTAATCTAATTGCTCAAGTACACGCAAAGCATGTAGTAATACGTCATATGCCTTGCGCCCATTATTATAGACATGTAGAACTCCCATACGTTGCGCTATTTCTGCTACAGGTAAGATAACCTCAAACATATATTTACTATATGGGCTGTAATCACAGTTTGCTGCTAAGGCTAATGACAGGGCGCTTAGCGCTTCTCGGCTTTCAGAGCGAGCTGTTATTCGAAGTGGTTTTGGTTGATACGAACGATCAAATATACGTGAATAGGGTGTATAACCATGTTTTCTCAATGCTATAAGATCACTATTTTGCCGCCAGTCATGATTTTTGATACAAGCCATAACTTTTGCAGCCATTCCACGCGGTATTTTGCCGATAAATTTTGGCTGATGATTACGATGCGTTTTGACCTGCCCTTTACGCTGACAATTAGATTCGCCACGACGTGTTTGACGGTATAACAATTGTCCGGACTCTTGAAGAGTTATAGAATGATCATTCACCCTGTCCAAATCTTATGGCGGATAGGGGTTGTTTTTTTAAAATGCATTCGTTATAATCCTTTACAGGCATTAGCCTGCTAACGACCCCTCGATCTCTGGTTCTTCCGCCAAGTTGACGCAGAATCGAGGGGTTTTTGCATTGAGCAACCACTTCAATGTGGTTGCATCTCCCGGACGATTTTAGGATACATCCAATCCATTAAGTTTGTTTTGTTGTTCCGAGAAAACGGTTAAACATTAGGATCAATCTAAAATACAACTACAACATGCACAATCTCTTTATCTATTCTAAAATTACTTTTTTTATTGTATTACAATAGATAGCCAAGGATTGATCAACGCAGTCTTCCTTAATTCAGTTCCATTACCGTATCTTACATATATTATTGTACGAACGGATATGGAGATTTATTAATTATCTATTTAAAGATAGGACCATTTCCATGTTGTTTTACCTAGATATACGTGGAGATATAATTCTCTCTATAACTTAATTTGCTTCATGATTTTATCTTATATAACTTTTAAGCTAATTAGTTTACATACTTCGTATATCTGAATCGGAATATTTGATCTTATACAGAATTGCCGATTTTATTTTAGTCATTCCTAAAAACATAATCTATATCTAGGATCTAGACTAGAGTCTGTGTCTAATCTGTATGTTCGTGCCATTCAGCTTCACAGACTAATATGTTTGCTCTGAGTATTGAACACGAAAAACAATTAAGTGATCCAGGTTCATTCATAACCGCTTTCTCTATTATCCCATACTAAACGTACTATCGTATTAAGACGATATATTACGGTGTTGTTAGGTTAAATCTACTGGTGTAACCAATATTTCATCCCTATTTTGGGTGGAATCAACAACTTAATTTTTTTTCGACGAGATTGAACAGATCACTCATCTTTTTAGTATGGATTAGCTTATGTCATGACGTTTTATAGGGTTCAGTGTTTTTCCCAGCAAGATCTTTTCTTGATAAAGATTCTGATTAAATCATCGGAAGACAGTTTTTTTTATCTGCTCGAGACCCTATTCTAGTAGACCAAGTTAATTTCATACTCTGTTTATATGTTAGAGCAATGTTTGGCGGACGATCCATGCTCTTTCATTAATAAACTTTTCGTTTTATCTATCTAATTAAGAATAAAAGTTTTTTGTCTTATAGGTTTATATATTAAACATTATTAAACTTCTCTATTTATTATTCTTTGATAATTTTAGACATAATAATTATACCCTTATTAGATCATAAATTATATCAATAAAATTTACAAAAAAGAAGTTCTATATTTTTGTAATCCATCTCTTATATTTATTAAACTTATCTAGGTAGTGGATTTTGTTATTTATCTATCTAAGTTCAAAAAATTTGTTTGAACTGTACGATGTTATGCGATGATTTTATCATCGTGATATAACTAGTAGATGGAATGTAGTTCACTTATCTATTCTTATAACATAGATCCTACCTATATAGAAAGGCTAATAACAGTAATATTTTTATTCTTCAAGAACTTTTTAAAATTATGCAGATAAATCTTATTTTTTGACTCTATTTACTATTAAGAGTAGGTCTAAGAGTTAAAAAAGATTAGAAAGTAGATGATATTTATTCGATTCTTCTCAATTACAAATTGGTTATTACTGAAAGTGTTTAGTAGGAAAATAATTCGATATTAATTAAACAATTATTTTCAGACTTGAGATTAGATTAACTATAATATTTTAATCTACTATAGCGATCTAGTTTTAAACAATTCTTTCGCTACAAGTTCTCTAAACATTAGATAAGCATAAAATATTAAGACTTATTTTCTATAGCAATCAATAAAGAACTGCTATATCAGTCATATTTATATCTCGAAGGATGTCATCTATAATATGACTTTTAACTATGCCGCAGACGAGTTGGTGTCTGCGGTTTTATTTTAAGTTCACTATCTACTTGAAGACAAGATCAGATGGCTCTCTATTTGTTAGATAGCTTGTCTATAAAAGTGTTATAATAATTAATCTCTAAATAATTATTATGATCATAATAATTAATTAATAACAAATTTTATTTGTTTCTAAAGACCAGAATTATGAAGGTATTTAAATCATACTAAACTAAAACTGATACGATACTTATTTATTCTATTTGTATCCAGACTGATTTTCAATATCATTAAAATAAAAACATTAAAGTTTATCTCAGATACTATACTGATAGAAGAAGCTGGCTATATAATATGTTATTAATTATCCTATTCCTCTGTATCTCATTCACGCGCAGCGTTATAGTATTTTTCTGTATCTAGAGATAGAAAATTCTCTGTTAGATTATCTTCTTGCTCTTTATTTCCTTTTGATATTGTTTGACACTGGATAGTGAGACCAAGTTTTTTAAATAATCTTAAGTCATGATCTTCATCTGGATTGGAGGTTGTGAGTAATTTACAACCGTAAAACACAGAGTTAGTACCAGCCATAAAACACAGTGCTTGGGTTTGCTCATTCATTTGCTCTCTTCCAGCAGATAAACGAATATAAGAGTAAGGCATCATAATACGTGCTACAGCAATAGTACGAATAAAATCAAATTGGTCGACATCATCATTATCAGATAGTGGTGTACCTGATACTTTAACTAGCATATTGATAGGCACACTTTCTGGCGGTGTTGGTAAATTAGCTAATTGTACTAATAATCCTGCGCGATCATTAATATTTTCACCCATGCCTACAATACCACCAGAACATACTTTAATACCTGCTTGACGTATAATATTCAGTGTATCTAGTCTATCCTGATAACTACGCGTAGTTATGATATTTTTATAAAATTCTGGTGATGTATCTAGATTATGATTATAAAAATCTAGACCAGCTTTTGACAAGCGTTGTGCTTGCTGTTCATTAAGCATTCCAAGGGTCATGCAGGTCTCAAGTCCCATTGCTTTAACGCCTTTAACCATCTCTTCAAGTAGCGGCATATCACGATCACGTGGATTTTTCCAAGCGGCGCCCATACAGAAGCGCGTAGAACCAGCTTTACGTGCTTTTTGTGCTGCATCAAGTACTTTTTTTACTTCTATTAGATCCTCTCCTTTAATTCCTGAATTATAACGCGCGCTTTGCGGACAGTACTTGCAGTCCTCTGGACAAGCGCCTGTTTTTATCGATAGAAGTGTACTAACTTGGATTTCACCGGAGGTGAAATGCTGACGATGTACCTGTTGGGCTTTAAAAAGCAAATCAAAAAAAGGTTGGTCAAATAATAATCTAGTTTGCTCAATGGTCCAATGCTGAGAAATTGACATAACGGTTACCCATAGAATATTTAAGGAAATAGATAGTTGTAAGTATAGAGTTTGTCGCTACACTGTCCAGAATGTATTTAAATTTATTTAATAGGATATTCTGATGCAGACTGATGATCTCGATTTCGACAGACGACATGTCTGGCATCCTTATACATCGATGACTAAACCACTACCTACCTATCCGATTGTCTCTGCCAATGGTTATCAATTGATTCTCGGAGATGGGCGGCGATTAATCGACGGCATGTCATCTTGGTGGGCAGCGATTCATGGTTATAATCATCCGGTAATTAATCAGGCAATGCATAGTCAAATTAGTAAAATGTCGCATGTTATGTTTGGCGGTATTACTCATCCACCTGCAGTAGAGTTATGTCGTCGTTTAGTTGCATCCATGCCTTCTGACTTAGAGTGTGTTTTTTTAGCTGATTCTGGTTCTGTAGCTATAGAGGTTGCTATGAAAATGGCACTACAGTATTGGCAAGCATCTGGACATCCTCGCCGTGAATTTCTTGCGCTACGTCAAGGCTATCACGGTGATACTTTTGGCGCGATGTCAGTTTCTGATCCTATTAATTCTATGCATAGTATGTACTCAAGCTATCTACCTATTAATCGGTTTGTTAATACTCTTGCAAGACGTTTTGGAGAAACTTGGCAAACAGGTGATGATGCAGAATTTACCGCACTCTTTTCTTTGTATCACAATACATTAGCAGCAGTAATTATGGAGCCAATTGTACAGGGGGCTGGTGGAATGTATTTTTATCACCCTGAGTATTTGCGTGTAGCACGAACTTTATGTGATCAGTATGGAATACTATTAATTGCAGATGAAATAGCAACCGGATTTGGTCGTACCGGTAAATGGTTGGCCTGTAATCATGCCAATATTATTCCAGATATTTTATGTCTTGGGAAAGCACTAACTGGCGGTACATTAACGCTTTCTGCTACCTTAACTCGTCGTCATATAGCAGAAATTATTAGCGATAGTGATGCTGGTTGTTTTATGCATGGTCCAACGTTTATGGGTAATCCCTTAGCTTGTACAGCAGCGATTGCTAGTTTATCTCTACTTGAAGATAAAGAGTGGTATCATCGTGTAATGGCAATCTCTTCTCAACTAAGTAGCGGTTTGTTGCCTTTAGTAGATCACCCAAATGTTCGAGAGGTTCGAGTGTTAGGAGCTATTGGTGTAGTAGAAGTAACCAGGGTTGTAAACATATCGTTGTTGCAGAATTGGTTTGTGGAGCATGGTGTGTGGATTCGCCCTTTCAGAAATCTTATTTATGTGATACCACCTTATATTATTTCGTCAGAATCACTTGCGCAACTTATCAATGCTATTGCTAGCTCTTTAGACTATCCTGAGCATTTTGATTCCTCAATACCTATATAAAATGAGTCTATTAGACTACTTGTTTAATATTTACTGAATATAAAAACATAGTATATACAATAAAATGCAGTCCTTATTTATTTTCTGGAGTATAGATATGTCTCGGATTCTTCATTTTTTGGTATCACTATGTGTGATCATAGTTTTAGCTATGTTAGTAAGCGATAATAGAAAGCAGATCCGTATTCGTTTTGTAAGCCAACTTCTTGTTATAGAAATCTTATTAGCATGGTTTTTTCTTCATCTTGAAATAGGGTTAGAATTTGTAAAAAACATTTCAGAGTTATTTGATCACTTACTACAGTATGCAGCATGTGGGACTAATTTTGTCTTTGGCAATATGAGTAATAAAGGGCTCGCATTTTTTTGGCTTAACGTTCTTTGTCCTATTGTCTTTATATCAGCGCTCATTGGTATCCTTCAGCACTTTCGTATTCTTCCGGTTATTATTCGTATAATTGGCACTATTTTATCAAAAATTAATGGAATGGGTAAACTAGAATCTTTTAATGCAGTCAGTTCACTAATTCTTGGACAGTCAGAAAACTTTATTATTTACAAGGACATATTAGGACAGATCTCAGAAAAACGCATGTATACCTTGGCGGCAACAGCTATGTCGACTGTCTCCATGTCTATAGTGGGTGCTTATATGACCTTATTACAACCAAAATATGTAATTGTAGCATTAGTATTAAACATGCTTAGCACCTTCATTATTTTATCATTAATTAATCCTTATAGCGTGGATTTACAAGAAGATCTAACATTAGTTAATCCTTATAAAGGACAGGGTTTTTTTGAAATGCTTAATGAATATATTGTAGCCGGTTTTAAGGTAATGGTGATTGTAACAGCGATGCTTATGGGTTTTATTGCTTTAATTGCTAGTTTTAATTCTTTATTTGATGTTGTGTTTGGTATTAGTTTTCAAGGGGTTCTTGGTTATGCTTTTTCCCCACTAGCATGGGTATTAGGTGTCCCAAGTAATGAGGCATTGCAAGTAGGTGGTATCATGGCTACAAAACTGGTTACTAATGAATTTGTTGCAATGATTGAAATGCAAAAAGTCACTAGAATACTGTCTCTTCATGCTGAAGGAATTCTGTCAGTATTCTTAGTCTCTTTTGCTAATTTTTCATCAATTGGAATTGTAAGTGGTTCGATCAAGGGGCTACATAAAGAACAAGGAAATATGGTATCACGCTTTGGCTTAAAGCTTTTATATAGTTCAACACTAGTAAGTCTGTTATCAGCTGCGATCACAGGTTTAGTTCTTTAACAAACTAGTGATAGAACAGAGATATTCTATAGATTTTTTGTGTTTTTATTATTCAGTATATTATTCAATAGTACTAAGATTGATGCATATCATACATGGCTATAAATATCCGTATTCCTTATTGATGTGATTGACTGAGAAATATTGTAGCAATATGGATAAGAAGTTATTTTGATTGCTAATAAAAGCAATATCTACTTGTATTAAGCAATTGTGGTTTAGATCAAAAATAATTATCTTTTTAGGTAAATGAATTAGTAAGATTATTTTAATAATCAAGATCAATAAATAAAAAATTATATAACTACATTACAACAGTAATTCTGATAACTACCCATATTGTATCTTATAATAAGATGCTACTGAAATGAGGAGAAAACATAATAAAATGGTTAGAATTAGTTTTCATGCAATCTTCTATATGTAATTTACTAGTCTCTCTTATTTCGTTTATTTTACTGATTAGTAGTGAACTATATTATTGTACATCTCTGTAATTGCTATAAGTGTCATAGTATCATGTCATAACGATTTATGGTAACAATCTATATTATCTTTAATTAACTCTAATATAGTTTTTACAAGGGAAAAGAGATATGAAAGAATTTTACGATAATAATAAGCTCGTTATAATCTAGAAATAGATTATTGATTATAATTGATCTAAATAATACATTAAGCATCTCTTCATTATATAATGATAGAGTTATTTCGGTATTTGATTGTTTAAATAAACCTGATGAAGCAAAGTTATAAGATAGTGGAAGGTTTATTTCCCTTCAAAGAAAAATTATACTTATGATTTATATTATTAAATGTATTAATCTATGCTTTTATGTATTCTAAAGAATGTGATTGATAACAGATATGAAGAACTTATGTGACAGTACACTGCTACACTAAAATAGTAGTATAGTGATACTATAAAATGTGATTTTTCTTATCAAGAATTAATTAATAGAAGATACTATACTGATTTTTTATGATAATCATTACAGTTGATTAACTGTCTTATTTTTAATAAGCATCAAGAATATTAGGTTGATGTTATCTGTCATAATAAAAACTTTACTAGGTAAAGGGATATTGTATTAATATAATTTTTTATAAAAATACTATTATAAGATTAAGTCATATATTTATTGTTTAAAACTTTATAACTCTAGTATGAATCATTCACAAATGATAACAAGTCTAATCTTCTATCTATATCTATATCACAATAATGTATTATCTCAGGCAACATGAGTAATAAAAATTAGACTAGATTGCATACGGGATTGTAATTACTTATGTCTTTAAGTTTTTTAATTTCTTAATGTAGTCAGTATATTATTAGAAAATAATGAGATTTAAGAAAATATAATCTAATGATTATGTTTTTGGATTATATAAAGTCATTAACTTTCTAATTGTTAGAATAAAATACAATAATAAGTATTTAATGTTACAAAAAAGAAGTTTCGATAGAAACTATATTTCTAACAATGATCTACAACCATTTAGTATGTATAACAACTTTAGATAATTTTGTCACAATATTTAATTAGAAGTTGGTTATATACAAGTTATGTATTTTAAATACAAATCTACCTAATTTATTGAATTTTCTTTGTTTTATTTCAATATTACTATCGGAACTGAGATTAATTTTAGTTTAAGTATGTTATTTTACTATTTAATCTTACTAGTATGCAAGGTACATTAGTAGCTCTAAAGAAAATGGAAATGTTTATATGTTATCTTCAATATCACCAAATATATATAATAGTCATGAATAATAGTATGGTGTATTATGAAAAGTTATAGACCTTTAAAAAAGCTAGGTGAGTTGTACTTACTAGATTCTATTGTCTAATAAAAAGATTATTGTACATTGACTGAGATTATCTTAAAAAAGTTAAAAAATAAAATCGAACTCTAATTAGTTTCAGTTTTATATGAATATAACTTTTTATAAAGAAATAGTTAAATTAGACTTTAACTCTATCAATTATAGAATTAAAATAAAAGTATTTTTAAATACTTTGGTTTCATAATCTTAGTGAAGATTGTTTTATTACCTGAAATCACTTCAATCTGTGGCTCTATCTTTTGTCTTTGAATACAAAGAAAGAATAGACTATATTGATATTATTATATTTTTATAAGTTGTATAGGAATTAGTCATAATATCATTCATAGCTTTCTTTTAGATAAAAACATCAATTAAGAAAAATATGTGTGCTAATTTTTAGAAAAAGTGTTTTTGTGTTAAATATCTATTTAGATAGATCTTGCTAACACTGATAAAATTATTTTATATTTATATAACTAGTTTATATTACGGTTAAGATTAAGAATCATTATAGAGCTACTATGAGGGATAGTAGTATCCTTGATACTTATTAAAGTTTTTACTTTTAATTGAATGAGTATAACCTAGTTTTTTTTTGGTTTTTATATGGATGAAGTGAAGTTAGGTTATAGATGTAGATGATGCCATTCAAAACTATGATATTCCTTTCTGAAAAAAATAAGATAAGATCTCTAGAAGAGATGAGTAACGGGTTAAGATTAATTTAAAATATTTCGTAGTGATAGATTCTCTAGAAAGATTAAAACAATAATGATAGATATCACTGTGTGTTAGTACAGTGTTAAGCAGATGTTTCGCAAAAAATGATAGTTACAATAAGAAAAAAGTAAGAATAGTCTTAGGTTAAGAAACCTAATTTTCTTTTGGGTCCTTACATAGATGTTAAATCTATTTTTTCTTATTTATTTAATCTTACGTATATTTTTAATTTTAAAATAATTTATATCATTTAATATTTCATATTCACTATTTTTCTTTGCAAGAAGTGATATCAGTATTTAAGAATGTTTATTTTTATTTTCTATATACTTCAAATGAACACTTATAAGAGAATTTTTAGATTATTAAATGCTGTCACCTGCATATACAATAAAAAATCACTATCTTGATAAGATCATGCAATTCTATCTAGTCTCAAGTTTTTAATAGTTTAAAAGCTGATAGAAAGATGAATAATATAAATTGAATCAAATATTTTTATCCAATTTACGTGGAATCACTCTCAAGACAAATATTTTAAATCAAAAGATGCTTTATTTAAAAGAACTTATTTTATCATTCACAATGTGTATTGTCTCATAATAAAAATTATGACAAAATCTTGTTTAATCATTATCCGTTTTATATATCTAGATCTAAAATTTATAGTGCTTAATCAGAAGAAAATAGATATATAATAATATATAGAAAGTTTTTTATTATTTTCTTAATGTTAGTTACAATTTTTAATTAAAAAAACAATAAACTAAATTATATAATATAGTAATGAAACATCATTTAGTAAGATAAAAATTGATTCTTTAAATCAAGAAATTTGATTTTATTGAGATATATAGAAATCTCATATTTTATTATTTCTATAAAAGTAACACTATCTACTTATAGATTGTAGCGTTGCATAACGCTTCTAATGTCTTCTAATTAAGACCCAATGATCAGGGTTGGTATCTTTTATATTATAAGTGAATATATGAGCTAGAATACTATATATTAAATTTTTAAACATAATGAAATATAACTGAAAGTTAAAGAAAGAGTCTTTTATATAGAAATTTAACGCTCTACTACTTCAAGATTCTATGTTGATAAACATTAATACATATAATAAACAGAATCTTTAAATTAGAAATATCTAGTTCTCCGTGAGTTTATCTAAGTCATTGTATATTGTAAGAACAATATACAACCTCGTCTTCTCGTATTATAGACAATATCTATATAGTTAAACGTGCTAGGATGAATTATTTAAAAAGTAATATAGATTATAAAACTTACAGGAAAGCTTAGATTTGTTTTAAGGCTCAATTATAGCCTAATCTCCTATTCTACTTAAGGAGAGAGAGTTGTCTTCAAGATTTTGTACAGTAAAACTTATTTTATCTTTGTATTAAATTTATCATTTTTATCTCTATCTAAACATATATAACAAAATGTATAACAATTAGAGCATCTTTCTTGTCATAGAAAAGAGCGCCCTACTTGTAAGGGCGCTAGTAATTTTAAGATTCATTATGCTTAACAGCATATCCATCTTTATTATTAATTGATCCAATAGAAATCTTCTTTGGTTTTTCTTGTTCAGGAATATCATAAGTAAATTGTAATGTTAACAGTCCATTATCTAATTTAGCTTGATAAATCATAATTCGATGTTCCAAGCTAAAGCTTAGAGAAAATCCTTTTTTTTGAATACCCTTGTGAAGATAAGAAATGCTTTCTTTTTCTTCAGAAGATTCTGTATCTTCATTCTTTGGATTACCACGTAGAGTAAAATGATTATTAAGCACTGAAATATCTAGTTCATCTTGTGTATATCCTGGCACACTTACTATCATTTCATAATGTTCTTTATTTTTTTGAAATAGGTCATATGCAGGGGTATCACTTACAGGAGCCTCGCCTGTTAGACGGCTAAAAAGGTTGTCAATCTGTGTAAAGCGATCAGATAAAAGATTATTATTCCATGTAGGAATAAGAGAAAAAGAACGATAGGCCATAGCATCCTCCTATAAAATATATATTATTGAGAATAAAATCATGTTTATATATCTATTATATAGGTACAAATGGATATGTTTTCAAGGATGATTACTCAAAAAGATTAGAAAAATTAATACTCTCGTTACTCGAGTCCACTGTTTTTCATGCAGTAGATTAGCCTAGTTCATCATAGTATGAGTTCATTAACTAGAATACATGTCTATTGTATTGTTTTTACTTCCACGATAACTAAAGATAACTGCTAATTAGCTTACCTAGCTATAGTTGATTAAAATTATCACTGGAATGGTGATCGCTTCAAGAATCTATCTTATTTTATAAAAATGGTAGTAAATTCTTCTCTAAGAATATCCGGTATTAATTCTTGAATAGAAGATTCAAATAATTTTCCTAAAATTACTGTAATTTAGCATTCCAGTATACTAGATTACGTTGTTTCGTAGGTATTTCAGGTAAGGTATGTAAAAAATATATTGATTATAATAATTTAATCTAAAACATTAAATTCTAGATATAAAAAGAACTATACATTCCTCTCTGTTCTTCACAGTCATTAGTTAGTAAATATGCCTTGATTTTTCTCAGAAAATATAGAAGTTGCTATGATTCAATCATGTTAATTAAACTTAGATTAATTCTCAGTTTTTTAGATTAATAAACAATATTTGATATATAATCAGTATTAAGTAGAGAGTATATGATGAATACCATGCAATGTTAAATTTGAACCTATTTAACATAATCTTTATCGTTGCTCTTGTCCTTTTATGTATATTGAATTAATATCTTTATAGGGATTAGTTAGTTTTTAGCGCAGTCATGTGAACAGTTGATCTAAAGATCATGATTAATTAGATGAATGTCTAACTAAAATAGATCTGACATATATATAATTTTAGTTTTTGTAGGAAAAGAGATTATACTTCTAGATATATAGCAATGTGGTCTTTTATGAAAATAGTTCAAATTGTAAACATACTCTCTTAATGAGAGTAATAGAGGAATTTTACTTTTTCTTATGTTTTAATGGTTTCTTCTACAATTATTAAATTACTTTCATCCTCATTAATTTAGAAGATAAATCCACTTTCTACATAATTAAGTAGATTTCATATCAATGAACAATCAGGATAAAGACAAATATCTACACTATTCATTCTTATCTTAAATACTCTAGAATCACAGATTTTATAATTCTATCCTATCCTTAATTTAGGTCAGAATTCATTGTTAAATATCATGATTTGGTTAATGAGTTGGTTTGATTAATGAGAAAAACTTTTTAATATCTATGTAAGAAATCTGCTTCGTTTTACTCGTATATCAATAGAGTTGAGAGCATGTTGATTTTTGTTTCATAGTTTAAAAATATTGAATTTTTATTAATTTCAAATGACAATCTTATTTAGATAGATATTTATTTTATAGGATTTACTAATCACTTCTCTCTTCATTAAATCAACATCTAGGTATGGACTTTTCAGTTAATATACATAACAATATCTTCTTTAGACATAGATGTATACTTTTTTATTCTATTTAATAATATCCATAAAATTTATAAGAACTTTGTAATTAATCAAGAAATATATAAATTATAAGTCTAATAGATAATTTTCTATAATATTAAAATATTTGGTATGTACATATCCATTCCGTTATGAGACCTAATGATCATTAATCAAGATATAGACTAATATTATAATTGTAAGTATAATTATTGATTTTATCAAAATCATCTTGAGGTTTCGTTAGTCATCTTTTCTATTAGAAATAGATCTCCTAGACTAAAATAGGAAGTCACAACTAGATATGTAACATAATCAACAGAATATTAAAATAGTGATATTTATTTTTTACTATTGTTATGATAATTTATCGGAATTTTTAGTCAAAATTCAATCTAAGATATTATTTGTTTATAGTTAATAAAATTAATATCTTAGAGTGGTTATAGATGTTATTTATTTTAAACTATCACGCTTAAAGACCTAGCCTCCCAATATATTTAAGAAGAGACTAAGTGAGTCGGATAAAGATCAATGGTGTAGTAAGTATTAAGTATGATTGATGATATGACCGTATTATTATGTATTAAATCGATATTATGGGATGGTAAAGTGTCAGATGAAGAATAAATAAAAACGTAAGAATGAGTTATATCAATAAATAAAAAATTTATTATTACTAAGGAGGATTCTTATAGAATTCTGAATAAGTTCATCTTTTGTTTCATATTTAATTAATTCATTTAAAATGTGTTGCAATTCTAAGAGCATGCATTCTTAGCTGTCCATAAGAAAACAATATATGTAATCCTTTATAGCTCAATATTTAATTAACAATAGTTAAACTTTAATTGTTACCTCTGTTCATGAATATGGAGTATAATCTTGTTTTTTCGATAGTAATCTATCCCTAGATACTTCGAAGTCTTAAAGAGATTGATAGATTTGAGTTTATATATTCAAAATCAAGAATTTCTTTACTATATATTTATATATATCACAAAATTTAAACTAACTGTATTTATAATATCAGATAGATTTTAAATATACATTCAGTTGATAATTATTTAAATATAAAAGTCAATACACTGAATATTAATAACAGTATAGATCTTTATCTAGATTTCTTTGCCTTGTTTAATCAAGCACAGTCATTATTATACTGATTTTTAATAGATACATATAACTATCAACTATAATAAACAGATTTTATTTCGATTGTAATAAAAAGATTTAATTCTTAATTAGTGATCATTGTTAAAGTTTTTTATATTAGAAATATATAAAATAACTGGAGTTTATATCCTTGTTTTTCATCTGTGATGTAGAGTTTCTCAAATAAGTATTTATTAATATCTTTATTTTGTAGTATTACTAATATTATCTACAATAAAAAGAAATGCTATATTTCTAACATAGAAATGAATTACTTTTCTAAGTGAGTTATCTAGTCTATCGCGTCAGGTCATCAGATATAGATAGTGTTGGGATTAATGCATTAATAAGAGTATATAGATGGGATAGATGAATATCTTATTTTTTACTCATATCCCTAGATTAGATAAATTTTCTTAAGTAAAATACGTTGAGTCAGCTCAGGACTTATATAATTAGATATAGAATTTTTTATATATTTATAGATATTAAATTCTAAATGAATATGCCAGCTAATAATTATTATTAGAACTTGCATGGAAGCAGAGAGAAGCTTTAGGTTTTGATACATAAAGTATAATAAAATGACAAAATCTTTACCTTGTTGCTTAGAGCTATCTTGCTAGTTCTGATTATATAAATAAGAATTAGATTAGCAACTTATTTATAATTTATGAGATTATATCTAGAAATATTTCAGTTAAAATTTTTCAGCTTTAAGCAATAATCTCTTCTTATATCTGTAGTATACAATACTATATGTTGTTGCTATTACTTATAGTTTCATATCCTTTGTCGTTCTTTTAGAATATACGATTCTAGATAAATAAATTATAATATAATGCATTGATTATGATTATATTGAATACAAATCTAAGTTTTATTGAATGTAATAAAACGATTTTCGTAAATTATTAGACGATGTAATTTGTCTCAATATTTTATATTAAGATTTAGCATTAATCAGAAAAAATTATATTATTCATTTGGTGTCACTTAGAGAAAATATTGAATTCCTTATTCAATAATAGAAGTATTGAATTGTATTTAGATTGTTAATTTATCTCTATTAGTTTCTTAAAATACAAAATTTTTTTGATTGTATTCTAATCTAAAATATGTAAATAAAATAGTTATGATTTCATTAGATTTAGCCTCTATAACCTGTTTTTTAGATTTGATTAATTAAGTTAGAATAACCTCCGGTTATTAGTATTTTTTACTATCCTTACATAGTAAGTTAATACAAGATATATAATATGAAGCAAGATTGTATAATAAAAACCTGCTATATGTGCGAAGATCATTCTTCTAGAATACCTGTAAAGGTGATAACCTATAAATTAAATAAAAGCCATAACTTTATCTAATTTTTTAGAAAACTCATATTTTTATAAAATATCTATATTCTGATATGAATATTTATCCTATTTAATTCATTAAAACATAGACTAATTTTAGATAAAGATGTATACAATAGGTCTAAAATTTATCTGATGATATTAATAAATCAATTTCATTAATATTCTAGATATATATCATTAATATTCAAAATTTATAGAAATAGTTTTATTATAAAATTAGATAAGCTAGTTCTTTCCTGAATTTAAAATATTTCAAGATATAGAATAGATTATAAATAGGATACAACGTAAATCACATTCTTATATATCCATCCATAAGGATGGAGTCTCATGAAAGCATATCTACTAGCATAGCAACTAATAATCTTATACAGTGAAGATAAATAATAAATTTGAATTGATTTAGATCAAGCAGCTATTTTACATAGACCTGTCAATTAATGACTGACACATCCTATCTTCTTGGTGAGAATAGGATGCTCTTAATCCAAGATTACATTTGTTGAATAAAAGACAATATAACTAATATTTTTATCATGGTATTTGTAATAATAGGTAATATAGTGAAATTCATTTTGAATAGTCTTACATTTTTTTTCATTCTAATATCCCTGCCTATATATGCAGTTTGTATAACTTCTCAAGATGTAGAGATTGGGTTTTCTCCAAAAGGGACCGCACAAAAGATTGTTCTTTCAGCAATTACAGGAGCTAAAAAATCAATAGATCTTGCTGCCTATTCATTTACTAGCAAACCTGTAGCTTTAGCTCTGATTGAGGCAAAAAATCGAGGTGTCAATATACGATTAGTCGCCGATAAAAAATCAAATAGCGGTAAATATACTGCTGTAACCTATTTGATTAATCATCATGTCTCAGTTAGACTTAATGCAAAGTATTCTATTATGCACAATAAATTTATGATTATTGATGGTGTTTCAGTTGAAACAGGATCGTTTAATTATACACAAAATGCTGCTTTTCATAATGCAGAAAATGTTATTTATTTTCATAATCGATTAGATATCGCAAGCCAATATTCTCAAGAATTTAATCGATTATGGTTAGAATCAGTATCCGTTCAACCTATGTATTAATGTGAAATAATATGTGTTTATATCTATCTTCTTTTCAAAATTTATTTATATCCATCACTTTTTTAGGCTATTTATTATGGAATAAGTAATATATTGACATAAGAAGATATTCGTTTCTTAAAGAATTTTGATGTTATCTAAACAATTCCTGTCCCATCTGATGGTTTACATTTTTATTGTATTTATTAGTGATGTGTGAATTAGTTCTTAAATATATTAAAGAATATTTTTAAATTAATCAGTTGACAAGAGTAATTTAGTGCTCTATCTCTGTTAGTAAAGATGGATAGTTATTCTTTCTGTAAGAAAGATTAGGTTTTATACATCATATTTATTTAAATATCGAATCTAATGATTCTATAGTTCTTACTGACTATTGTGAATATAATAGTTTATATATACATTTATACATAAAAATTTGCTTACTATATTATTAGTATAATTCCCCCTTTTAATTAAGTAGCATACAAAGGACAATAAGAGAATTCGATATCTCAATTTTGTTTAGCATATTACATATTACAAATGAACTTGTCTTTCATTAGAGATAACAATGGAGTATATGTTTAGACTATCGTATCCCATCATGGTAAAATTATGTGTATAGATTATTAATTACCGCATTTCACAATCGATCTTATCCTATTATTCAGGACTTCTAATAGTTCAATCAAATTAGATTCACTAGAATCAATATTCTAATCAGTGTACTCAAATTTATTTGATAGATATTAATCTCATCTTTATTCTAATACTATTAGATAGAGAAGAGTATAACATAGTAAGTTTCTGTAAAATTAAGTATGAGATTTTAAGCAATCTATCGATATGTTTTATTAATAATAATTTGTCTAATATCTGCATTTTATCTATTTTTTAAAACAGTGATTATAGGGTCGATGCTATCCAAAGGATAATGTTCCTTATTAAATATATATTTCTTTCAGTAAGCTTACTTATCTATATTTTCTATCTTCTTTGTTAATGTATATTAAACAAAGATTTATAAAAAATAAGCAAGTATTTAAATTTTCTTCAACAAAGACTTAATAAAATGAGATTACTGAATCTTCTCTCTTTTTATAGATCCAATAATTAATAAACATAAATTACCATAAGTAGTTTAGAGGCTAAAATTTCCGAGCAATCAGTCATGCATTGAGCTCTTAAATTATTAAATATTATGATATTTTTTCTATTAATTTTTAATGAATTAGTATTTATAAAATAAGTGTATTGAAAAGATTTTATGAAAATATATTGTAATATAATATATATGCTCACGAAATCTGAAAAATAGATAGGATCTGAGAATAAAAATAAAACTAATAATATGATCTATAACTACCATAAATAGTCAAACTGCTATCTTTTTAAATTATCTTGAATATTATTAATTTATTGTTAGATTAGATTAGTTCATTTTTTAAGCATTGAGGTAGTAGTGATTATTTTATATTACGGATTATAAGTAATCCAACGTAAACCAAGTATATTAGTATGAAAAATAATTTTAAAATTCATCACTAATTAATTATAATCTAGATTATGCAAGTTTATAAATAAAATTATACGAGAAACTAATATGATAATCCCTATACTATAGAGTCAACTTTTAAAGTTTATGATAGCAGGTCTCTTTTAGAGTAACAAATAAGTATTTTATTATATTAATCCAACTTAATTACTGCTAAAAACTCAGCTGCTTAAGATTTTTATATAAAATTTTATTAAAGAATTTAATTGAAAGCTTTATGAAAGGTTATTGATCTTATTTCAGTATCCCTCTATATTTCTTACATCTAATTATCTATAAGTGTGTTATATATGGAGAGTTATAAATTATTAAATATGAGTATAATCTAACCGTATCTTATTAAGAATTTTGATTCTTATGAATAGCGGTAATTATGGAATTATTTATTTCCTAGCCATGAGATTAAGTGGTTATATTAATATGAGTGGTTATATCAACTTAATCATTCTATCTAATATCTTAAATTACTCAAATCAATTCGAAATGGGTCGTGTTTGATCTATTAATAGAATTATATGCTGAATTAAATCGTTTTATGTGAACCATTTTAATTAATAGATCTTATTTTCAGCATCTATAGACAAAACGATTCGATCAGATTGCTAATCAGATTATTAGTTGAGTCTGCAATTATATATCTATCATCATCTTTGATGATGAGTAATAGAAGTTTTTAATATTTTTATTAGTATAGTCAGTTACTTGTTAAAGAACTACACAGTAGTTTAAGTACTTCTAAAAATCTTAATGTTAACTAGAGATAGATCGTAATAAGTATTATAATTCTAATATTTTTCTTCATTCTCTAGTACGTCTTGTCTTTAAGTGTCAACTTAAGATATAGCATATTATGGCATTAGATTTGTACTCTAAAACGTCAGAATAAAATTTGATTTTGATTTTTATTGGCATATGGAAGTAAAAGTTATAGAGTTATTTTTGATATTTTCGAGAAAACTTATGATAGGACAACGTATTGGCTACACCCGAATTAGCACCATACACCAAAATCCACAAAGACAGCTTGATGGTATCAAAGTAGATCGAATGTTTACTGATGTAGCATCAGGAAAGGAGATCAAGCGACCTCAATTAGCGGCATTAATCGACTTTGTTCGTTCCGGAGATACTGTACTCATACACAGTATGGATCGCTTAGCGCGCAATCTTAACGATTTACGTCGTATTATTCAAATGTTAACACAACGTGGAGTGCGGATTGAATTTGTCCAGGAAAATCTTAGTTTTACTGGGGAAGACTCACCTCTCTCAAATTTGATGTTAGCTATTATTGGAGCCTTTTCTGAATTTGAACGTTCTCTATTGAAAGAGCGTCAACGCGAAGGAATTGAATTAGCTAAACAACGTGGTGTTTATCGAGGTCGAAAAAGAGCGCTTTCAGAAAAACAAATCACTGAACTCTGTCAGCGTGTTGCTGCTGGAGAAAAAAAGGTAAAGATTGCACGTGATTTTTCGATCAGTCGGGAAACATTATATCAATATATAAGAAGAGCAGGATAGAAAGTGTTATGAATATGATTATAATATTTGATGTATATATCTAATAACAACGACATGGATTTTTAGAATTGATTGTAAAATACAATAGTGTTAGACATTCTGTTAACAAGAGACACTTTTGAGTCAGTCAAGATTAAGAATATGATAAATGTTAGAGTTTTCTCAACAAACTATTGAAGACCAGTTCACATATGCAGCATCTAGCAATATAAACTGGTCTATGTTATTTATTGAGATTCACTAAATATTTATTATTTTATAATAAGAAAGAAAGTTTAAATTGATTGAAAATACATAAAAAACAGTATTCGATAAGTTTCTTATGAAACAATTAAATTTATATTAGTGCTGATCCTGATGAGAATCAAGGTAGGATATATGTTCAAACTTTAGTATAAATACTCATTAATTAAATAAATAATCATATGCTTTTGATCTAAAATTTAATTAATATATAGATATTAATGTAGATGGTGTTCTCTGCTTGATTGATTAAAGTCTGCAATATTTACTATTCAGTTAATTAAAAGCTGTATATAATTGAGATGATAAATAAAAAATTATTCAATAATCTTCTTAGATCACTATATATCCGACATCTTTTCAAGATAGATAACATCTTATTTTTTTCAATTAAATTTAAGATATGCACTTCGTAATAAGACAAATTCATAATTTTATCTATTTAATTCGATATATATTATTTGGCATATTCACTTTAGTGAATAGATAAGAAGATTGTTATACATCTTATCAGATAGGAAGGAGGATATAGATATGCAGATTGATAGAGTTACACAGTATTAATGGAAAGTTGTTATAGTTAAATATAACTGCATGAGCACTGTATAATTTAAATTTGTGAACTTAATAACTGCTATATGAACATAATAAGATAATGAATCAACATCTTGATAATTAAATTTGTTTACTCAGTGTAAATGACGCACATGTAGTTAATAAAGTAGTCTATAGAGATATATATAGGAATATACAATGGTATTGTAATCTATAAAGTCTGATTAAGATATGAATCAAAATTAAAGAATTATATTAGTTACGATTATTTAACTGTATTATTTTAGATAAATTAATATAGGAATATTAGTATGGTTTTAATCATTAATTTTATTCTAGTAACTTCTGCTAAAATCACACAAACTATACATACACCTAATTCAAGTATTTAAATTAATAGTCACTGCTTTAACTTCATGGATATAAGTAGCGATACTTACAGCTCTCTTAAAGAAGTTAATTAATCTATATATTATTCAATTCAGAAAAAATCCTATTATTTCTATTAACTACATCTAAGAGTAGTTCTTTTTTTAAAAGATAACGGATAAAACTTATCTTAAAAATAAGTGACATTGCTATGTGCTTAAAATACATGAGTATTATTTCATACCTGACTTCTAACATGGAAGTATAAATTGATATAAATAATTTTGTTAACATACATGAATGTGCATAATTGTTTTTTTATTTAAAGTATTATAGGCAGATTAATAAATCTTTTCGTGTCATAGAAAATAAATTGCTCTGTCACCTCATAAGAAGAATCTATAAATTCTCTAATAAGATTAGCTAATTATAAAATACTTTATATCAGGTGAATCATCTTGGAACTCATATAATTTACAGGAGAAGCCCATAGATTGACAAGAAGGCAATGATGACGTTTAATAATATCTTAATATCATATCAATCTTATAAAATGATGTGGAATATGACTTTCTAATGATATAAAAATCATCTATTTCAATGGATAATCTTTAGATTAGAGATGATAATAAATATTATAAAATATTAAATAAAATTACTATTTAGATGTAGATGACAATTAATTAATTAGAAATCTATGATTACTCTAATATAGAGTTTTCATATAATATTAATCTAAATCTTTTATCTAGCACAAGGAAGTTTGATCCGAATAATCAGTCTTTAGTGTAGCTGCAGTAACTTGATGAATTAATAAAAAAGGGAATATCTTTTTAAGAGTGATAGTAAAACTGTAGGAAAACATTTTTTTTTCTTATAATTTATTATAACTATCTTATCAAGATTAACTTGAAATTTATCATTCTATATTAAAACATAAAATCTTAAAATTGTATAATTTTCTCGTATTCTGATAGAAAAATAAGCAAAAGATGTTCTGATTACTAAATATGATTGGTACCCTGTACAAATATGATCTATTAGCAGTTAATAGTTAGAGTGTTGTATTATTTTATACGGTAATATTAGATACATAAAGATAGAAAATTTATTTTTCTTGGCTATCGTTAATTTTTTAATCATCTCTACTCACAAGAAATAAATTATGCATCGATTATTCAATCAATTTTCAATTACTAGAATAAAGCTTAGATTAGTGACATAATGAAAAGTTATTAATCATATATTCTTAATTTTAACATAGTTGAAATATTTCATTTTGTAATCAATAAGATTACAAATATCTTCCACCTATTTTTAAAGAGATAAGCGTTCTCAATATGAAGGAGTATAAGTCATTTATGTAAGTAATATTAACACATTTTATAGATAACTAAATAAATCAGAGTTAATAAGTGACAATTATCTCATCATAAAATATTTAAATGAATATAGATGATGAATGATACTAATCATCAAAGATTCAGGAAATTTTAGCTTCTAAAAAGAAAGAAATCAATAAAAATAAATGCTTGGAAAAAAATAATATGATTCTTCTAATAATATAGAATATTGTATTTTATTTTAGTATTTATTTTTTATGAAATAAAATAAATTACAAAATTTAATATTAATTAATGATTACAGTTATAAATAAATTTTATTTTGTACTGTATATATAGTATATTAAAGATTAAAATTATCTAATTTTAATATCAATATTTTATATAAATATTTCTTATCTGTATTAGTAGATATTTTAACATTATTAATATATAGATTGTACTTTTATAAATTTTTATTTTTTAAAATAGTATTGTATATTTAAAGATGAGTAATAAATTACAATAAAAAATATAATTTAATATTAATATTATCCATATTTCTTATATTTTCTGTATTATTTCTTCATCTTGTTATTTGTCATGATTAGACTATAGTAATAGATATTAGTTATTACTTTATTGATACTCTATTCACGAATAAGAGCACTACTCTATGCAGAGTCACAGTTGCGTTATAAGTAATTTTTGTTAATAACAATATTATATGTAATTTTATTAACTATTTTTTAAAAAATGATTAGTAGAAAGATTATTTTAATCTATACTAATCTCATTGAAACTATTAGTTAAGATAGTAATATTTGCGTTAGAAATACTAAGAAAAATAGAATTTTAAAAACCAATATCTTTAAATATAATAAAAATTATATACATTACGATATTGGTATCTATACCATTATCTATGCCTAAATGAATGAAATACAAATATAAAATGATAAATCAAATTTTTACACTAAATGTTTAAATTTGATTAAGTAATCTTTTATATATTAATGTGACTAAAAATTCGTTTAAACATCACTTGATTAAAAATGTCATCTTATATCTATTTTATAATAACGAGATAAATAAATAATTTTGATAATCTAAACTCATAAATATCAATCTGGAATTTTATTTACATATTAATTGAATATATGTAATAGACATAGACTAATAATTAAGGGTCAAAATATTTTATCAATTAAAAATTCATATATTATATATAATATATGAATTTTTAATTGATAAAATATTTTTAAGTGGTAATTATTACTAATAATAATTACCACTTAAAAATATTTCTATGATAATTTAAATCAATATATATATTGATTTTTATAAAACTTTGAAATATATTTAAATATATATTGTATTGACTTAATAACTTATTTTTTTAAAAAACTATTGACTATTGAGTAATAGTAAATGTTTTTATTGATAACTGAATACAATCTAACATTAAATAATAATCTAGTTTTTATATTTACATAAGAAATAATCTTGTCATCTATCAATACTTTTTATAAAGATTTTTTATGAATTATTTAAGTATAATCGTTTCTTCTTACACAGATTTAAACTAGTACTAATCTTATCATGTACAAATAAAAGTTAGGATAATAAATGAATAATGCATATCGATGTTTTATATTCTATATTCTAATATTTATGCAGGAGTCCTGTAGTAATTCTCACTCTCTCTTTAATTATGAAAAAATAATACTCACAGGTCATACTATGGGAACTATATGGCGAGTAAATATAGTAGATGTGGACGGATCACGAAAACAAACATTATACTCTTCTATACAAAAAATACTTGATTATGATGATGATCAATTATCAACATGGAAAGCTGATTCAGCATTATCACGTTTTAATCAATATCGAGGTGATAAACCACAACGTGTGAGTACAGAAATAGCCGATATTATAGTCCAAGCATTACGCACTGGTACTCAGATGGATGGAGCAATGGATATAACTATTGGTCCTCTCGTAAATCTATGGGGATTCGGGCCTAGCAGACAACCACAATCTACTCCAAAACAGTTTCAGATTGATTCTGCCCGTTCTCTTAATGGTCTTTCTTATATTCAAATCATTAACTCTGCAAATCATTCTTATCTTCATAAAGATATACCAGGAATCTACATTGATCTTTCTAGTGTTGGAGAAGGGCGTGCAGTCGATCATTTAGCCCGTCTTATGAAAGAAGAGGGTATCGATAATTACCTTGTATCAGTTGGTGGAGCTATTGTTTCTTGTGGTCATAACTCTCAAGGTAAACCATGGAAGATTGCAATCCAGAAGCCAACCGATCAAGAAAATATAGCACAAGATATTGTTGAGTTAAAAGGATGTGGTATTAGTACTTCTGGAACCTATCGTAACTACTATGAATTAAATGGGAAACGAATATCTCACTTAATTAATCCGTTTACTGGACGACCAATTCAAAATGAATTAGTATCAGCTACTGTAATTGCTCCTACTGCATTCGAAGCAGATTGCTGGGATAGCGGGCTAATGATATTGGGTCTAAGAAAAGCTCAAGAATTATCTATTCGGCATAAAAAAGCAGTATACCTTATATATAAGAAGAATAATCGATTAACTACTTGGATGTCACCACAATTTTTACCTTTTATCCAACCATCTTCATAATAATCATAATCAAGTAAGGTAAATACACATTGTGTGATATATTGACATAGACATCTTTTTAACCATATTTCATTGATTCGTAATATAAATTTTACATTCACAATACAACTTTCAATCCCAAAAGTCTTCGTCATTAGTCTACGATGTAATGTACAATCATAATTTTTCAAGTAAATCAATCTATTATTAGTATAATAGATAGCTTGCTTATAACTATGCTGAACTAGGAGTGAAATACTTTTTATAAGATATAGTAAAGATATGTCTTTGTAATATACATAAAACAATTGAATTTACATATTTTAAAATATATTGATCACAATCAGCTAATATAGAGTAGAGAAAATATTAATTATTCCAATTTATTGCAAGTGCATTCTGACATTATTGAATTTATAGATTCATGGAAAGATTTGTAAATTTCTATTGTCATATAAATATTATATAAACTTAATAGTGATTTTTACTAACTTTATTCTTATAGAAATATAGATTAATAAAGGAATTTATTTATGGATATTATCAAGCTAGTTCTGATACGTCACGGAGAAAGTCAGTGGAATAAAAAAAATCTTTTTACCGGATGGCATGATATTGGTTTAACTGATCAAGGTCGTGTTGAAGCAGTGTCTGCCGGTAAGTTACTAAAAAATTCGGGATTTATTTTTGATCTTGCTTATACTTCTTTTTTAAAACGTGCGATCCATACTCTCTGGCATATATTAAATGAGATGGATCAGATTTGGTTACCAGTAGAAAAATCATGGCGTCTTAATGAACGTCACTATGGTGCGTTAGAAGGGATGAATAAAACAGCTAGTATTCAAAAATATGGT
Organism: Candidatus Erwinia haradaeae; assembly: GCF_900699015.1. Lineage (GTDB taxonomy): Bacteria > Pseudomonadota > Gammaproteobacteria > Enterobacterales > Enterobacteriaceae > Erwinia_E > Erwinia_E haradaeae_E. Next base: position 27,232 of record NZ_LR217738.1, read on the forward strand.
GAGGATCAAGTTAAACAATGGCGTCGTAGCTTGACAGTTACCCCTCCTCATCTTAATTATCTGGATAAACGTTTTCCTGGTCATGACCCTCGGTATTGGGATTTAAACAAAGATCAATTACCAACTTCTGAAAGCTTAGCAATGACTATTGATCGTGTTTTACCAATCTGGAAAACAACTATTTTCCCTCAAATAAAAAATCATAAAAAAATTATTATTTCTGCTCACGGTAACTCCCTTCGTGCACTTATTACATATTTAGATAATATGAAAGAAAAAGAAATATTAGAACTTAATATACCAACTGGTATACCATTAATCTACGAATTTAATGAGCACTATCAACCTATTTCACGTTATTGGCTTAACTTTGATAATAACATAACTTTTAATAGTTGAGCTATACTCAATTAGAGAAGAATAAATCAAGATTTACATCTTGATCTAAAATAAAATTAATCATAATAAAAATAAGATTACATTGAAATTCAGGATTAATCTATAATTAATAAAGACTTGTTGTAGGAGATAACTGATGTTCTAAGAACTTTTATTAATTTATTAATTACGTATAGCGATATTATCTATTATTTTATGCAGTTATTTTAATTTATCAGTATAGATAGAATGAGTTTGTATAAAATACAAATACAAGATTATAAACGCTTATATGTCCTGATTATAGTTTGCTCTCTTTAATATTTGACTAACATACTACATAAGATTTTTCAAGTATGAAATATATAATTGATGTTCAATTTTTATCATAAAAATTGAACATCAAGCAGAGAACACCATCTACATTAATATCTATATATTAATTAAATTTTAGATCAAAAGCATATGATTATTTATTTAATTAATGAGTATTTATACTAAAGTTTGAACATATATCCTACCTTGATTCTCATCAGGATCAGCACTAATATAAATTTAATTGTTTCATAAGAAACTTATCGAATACTGTTTTTTATGTATTTTCAATCAATTTAAACTTTCTTTCTTATTATAAAATAATAAATATTTAGTGAATCTCAATAAATAACATAGACCAGTTTATATTGCTAGATGCTGCATATGTGAACTGGTCTTCAATAGTTTGTTGAGAAAACTCTAACATTTATCATATTCTTAATCTTGACTGACTCAAAAGTGTCTCTTGTTAACAGAATGTCTAACACTATTGTATTTTACAATCAATTCTAAAAATCCATGTCGTTGTTATTAGATATATACATCAAATATTATAATCATATTCATAACACTTTCTATCCTGCTCTTCTTATATATTGATATAATGTTTCCCGACTGATCGAAAAATCACGTGCAATCTTTACCTTTTTTTCTCCAGCAGCAACACGCTGACAGAGTTCAGTGATTTGTTTTTCTGAAAGCGCTCTTTTTCGACCTCGATAAACACCACGTTGTTTAGCTAATTCAATTCCTTCGCGTTGACGCTCTTTCAATAGAGAACGTTCAAATTCAGAAAAGGCTCCAATAATAGCTAACATCAAATTTGAGAGAGGTGAGTCTTCCCCAGTAAAACTAAGATTTTCCTGGACAAATTCAATCCGCACTCCACGTTGTGTTAACATTTGAATAATACGACGTAAATCGTTAAGATTGCGCGCTAAGCGATCCATACTGTGTATGAGTACAGTATCTCCGGAACGAACAAAGTCGATTAATGCCGCTAATTGAGGTCGCTTGATCTCCTTTCCTGATGCTACATCAGTAAACATTCGATCTACTTTGATACCATCAAGCTGTCTTTGTGGATTTTGGTGTATGGTGCTAATTCGGGTGTAGCCAATACGTTGTCCTATCATAAGTTTTCTCGAAAATATCAAAAATAACTCTATAACTTTTACTTCCATATGCCAATAAAAATCAAAATCAAATTTTATTCTGACGTTTTAGAGTACAAATCTAATGCCATAATATGCTATATCTTAAGTTGACACTTAAAGACAAGACGTACTAGAGAATGAAGAAAAATATTAGAATTATAATACTTATTACGATCTATCTCTAGTTAACATTAAGATTTTTAGAAGTACTTAAACTACTGTGTAGTTCTTTAACAAGTAACTGACTATACTAATAAAAATATTAAAAACTTCTATTACTCATCATCAAAGATGATGATAGATATATAATTGCAGACTCAACTAATAATCTGATTAGCAATCTGATCGAATCGTTTTGTCTATAGATGCTGAAAATAAGATCTATTAATTAAAATGGTTCACATAAAACGATTTAATTCAGCATATAATTCTATTAATAGATCAAACACGACCCATTTCGAATTGATTTGAGTAATTTAAGATATTAGATAGAATGATTAAGTTGATATAACCACTCATATTAATATAACCACTTAATCTCATGGCTAGGAAATAAATAATTCCATAATTACCGCTATTCATAAGAATCAAAATTCTTAATAAGATACGGTTAGATTATACTCATATTTAATAATTTATAACTCTCCATATATAACACACTTATAGATAATTAGATGTAAGAAATATAGAGGGATACTGAAATAAGATCAATAACCTTTCATAAAGCTTTCAATTAAATTCTTTAATAAAATTTTATATAAAAATCTTAAGCAGCTGAGTTTTTAGCAGTAATTAAGTTGGATTAATATAATAAAATACTTATTTGTTACTCTAAAAGAGACCTGCTATCATAAACTTTAAAAGTTGACTCTATAGTATAGGGATTATCATATTAGTTTCTCGTATAATTTTATTTATAAACTTGCATAATCTAGATTATAATTAATTAGTGATGAATTTTAAAATTATTTTTCATACTAATATACTTGGTTTACGTTGGATTACTTATAATCCGTAATATAAAATAATCACTACTACCTCAATGCTTAAAAAATGAACTAATCTAATCTAACAATAAATTAATAATATTCAAGATAATTTAAAAAGATAGCAGTTTGACTATTTATGGTAGTTATAGATCATATTATTAGTTTTATTTTTATTCTCAGATCCTATCTATTTTTCAGATTTCGTGAGCATATATATTATATTACAATATATTTTCATAAAATCTTTTCAATACACTTATTTTATAAATACTAATTCATTAAAAATTAATAGAAAAAATATCATAATATTTAATAATTTAAGAGCTCAATGCATGACTGATTGCTCGGAAATTTTAGCCTCTAAACTACTTATGGTAATTTATGTTTATTAATTATTGGATCTATAAAAAGAGAGAAGATTCAGTAATCTCATTTTATTAAGTCTTTGTTGAAGAAAATTTAAATACTTGCTTATTTTTTATAAATCTTTGTTTAATATACATTAACAAAGAAGATAGAAAATATAGATAAGTAAGCTTACTGAAAGAAATATATATTTAATAAGGAACATTATCCTTTGGATAGCATCGACCCTATAATCACTGTTTTAAAAAATAGATAAAATGCAGATATTAGACAAATTATTATTAATAAAACATATCGATAGATTGCTTAAAATCTCATACTTAATTTTACAGAAACTTACTATGTTATACTCTTCTCTATCTAATAGTATTAGAATAAAGATGAGATTAATATCTATCAAATAAATTTGAGTACACTGATTAGAATATTGATTCTAGTGAATCTAATTTGATTGAACTATTAGAAGTCCTGAATAATAGGATAAGATCGATTGTGAAATGCGGTAATTAATAATCTATACACATAATTTTACCATGATGGGATACGATAGTCTAAACATATACTCCATTGTTATCTCTAATGAAAGACAAGTTCATTTGTAATATGTAATATGCTAAACAAAATTGAGATATCGAATTCTCTTATTGTCCTTTGTATGCTACTTAATTAAAAGGGGGAATTATACTAATAATATAGTAAGCAAATTTTTATGTATAAATGTATATATAAACTATTATATTCACAATAGTCAGTAAGAACTATAGAATCATTAGATTCGATATTTAAATAAATATGATGTATAAAACCTAATCTTTCTTACAGAAAGAATAACTATCCATCTTTACTAACAGAGATAGAGCACTAAATTACTCTTGTCAACTGATTAATTTAAAAATATTCTTTAATATATTTAAGAACTAATTCACACATCACTAATAAATACAATAAAAATGTAAACCATCAGATGGGACAGGAATTGTTTAGATAACATCAAAATTCTTTAAGAAACGAATATCTTCTTATGTCAATATATTACTTATTCCATAATAAATAGCCTAAAAAAGTGATGGATATAAATAAATTTTGAAAAGAAGATAGATATAAACACATATTATTTCACATTAATACATAGGTTGAACGGATACTGATTCTAACCATAATCGATTAAATTCTTGAGAATATTGGCTTGCGATATCTAATCGATTATGAAAATAAATAACATTTTCTGCATTATGAAAAGCAGCATTTTGTGTATAATTAAACGATCCTGTTTCAACTGAAACACCATCAATAATCATAAATTTATTGTGCATAATAGAATACTTTGCATTAAGTCTAACTGAGACATGATGATTAATCAAATAGGTTACAGCAGTATATTTACCGCTATTTGATTTTTTATCGGCGACTAATCGTATATTGACACCTCGATTTTTTGCCTCAATCAGAGCTAAAGCTACAGGTTTGCTAGTAAATGAATAGGCAGCAAGATCTATTGATTTTTTAGCTCCTGTAATTGCTGAAAGAACAATCTTTTGTGCGGTCCCTTTTGGAGAAAACCCAATCTCTACATCTTGAGAAGTTATACAAACTGCATATATAGGCAGGGATATTAGAATGAAAAAAAATGTAAGACTATTCAAAATGAATTTCACTATATTACCTATTATTACAAATACCATGATAAAAATATTAGTTATATTGTCTTTTATTCAACAAATGTAATCTTGGATTAAGAGCATCCTATTCTCACCAAGAAGATAGGATGTGTCAGTCATTAATTGACAGGTCTATGTAAAATAGCTGCTTGATCTAAATCAATTCAAATTTATTATTTATCTTCACTGTATAAGATTATTAGTTGCTATGCTAGTAGATATGCTTTCATGAGACTCCATCCTTATGGATGGATATATAAGAATGTGATTTACGTTGTATCCTATTTATAATCTATTCTATATCTTGAAATATTTTAAATTCAGGAAAGAACTAGCTTATCTAATTTTATAATAAAACTATTTCTATAAATTTTGAATATTAATGATATATATCTAGAATATTAATGAAATTGATTTATTAATATCATCAGATAAATTTTAGACCTATTGTATACATCTTTATCTAAAATTAGTCTATGTTTTAATGAATTAAATAGGATAAATATTCATATCAGAATATAGATATTTTATAAAAATATGAGTTTTCTAAAAAATTAGATAAAGTTATGGCTTTTATTTAATTTATAGGTTATCACCTTTACAGGTATTCTAGAAGAATGATCTTCGCACATATAGCAGGTTTTTATTATACAATCTTGCTTCATATTATATATCTTGTATTAACTTACTATGTAAGGATAGTAAAAAATACTAATAACCGGAGGTTATTCTAACTTAATTAATCAAATCTAAAAAACAGGTTATAGAGGCTAAATCTAATGAAATCATAACTATTTTATTTACATATTTTAGATTAGAATACAATCAAAAAAATTTTGTATTTTAAGAAACTAATAGAGATAAATTAACAATCTAAATACAATTCAATACTTCTATTATTGAATAAGGAATTCAATATTTTCTCTAAGTGACACCAAATGAATAATATAATTTTTTCTGATTAATGCTAAATCTTAATATAAAATATTGAGACAAATTACATCGTCTAATAATTTACGAAAATCGTTTTATTACATTCAATAAAACTTAGATTTGTATTCAATATAATCATAATCAATGCATTATATTATAATTTATTTATCTAGAATCGTATATTCTAAAAGAACGACAAAGGATATGAAACTATAAGTAATAGCAACAACATATAGTATTGTATACTACAGATATAAGAAGAGATTATTGCTTAAAGCTGAAAAATTTTAACTGAAATATTTCTAGATATAATCTCATAAATTATAAATAAGTTGCTAATCTAATTCTTATTTATATAATCAGAACTAGCAAGATAGCTCTAAGCAACAAGGTAAAGATTTTGTCATTTTATTATACTTTATGTATCAAAACCTAAAGCTTCTCTCTGCTTCCATGCAAGTTCTAATAATAATTATTAGCTGGCATATTCATTTAGAATTTAATATCTATAAATATATAAAAAATTCTATATCTAATTATATAAGTCCTGAGCTGACTCAACGTATTTTACTTAAGAAAATTTATCTAATCTAGGGATATGAGTAAAAAATAAGATATTCATCTATCCCATCTATATACTCTTATTAATGCATTAATCCCAACACTATCTATATCTGATGACCTGACGCGATAGACTAGATAACTCACTTAGAAAAGTAATTCATTTCTATGTTAGAAATATAGCATTTCTTTTTATTGTAGATAATATTAGTAATACTACAAAATAAAGATATTAATAAATACTTATTTGAGAAACTCTACATCACAGATGAAAAACAAGGATATAAACTCCAGTTATTTTATATATTTCTAATATAAAAAACTTTAACAATGATCACTAATTAAGAATTAAATCTTTTTATTACAATCGAAATAAAATCTGTTTATTATAGTTGATAGTTATATGTATCTATTAAAAATCAGTATAATAATGACTGTGCTTGATTAAACAAGGCAAAGAAATCTAGATAAAGATCTATACTGTTATTAATATTCAGTGTATTGACTTTTATATTTAAATAATTATCAACTGAATGTATATTTAAAATCTATCTGATATTATAAATACAGTTAGTTTAAATTTTGTGATATATATAAATATATAGTAAAGAAATTCTTGATTTTGAATATATAAACTCAAATCTATCAATCTCTTTAAGACTTCGAAGTATCTAGGGATAGATTACTATCGAAAAAACAAGATTATACTCCATATTCATGAACAGAGGTAACAATTAAAGTTTAACTATTGTTAATTAAATATTGAGCTATAAAGGATTACATATATTGTTTTCTTATGGACAGCTAAGAATGCATGCTCTTAGAATTGCAACACATTTTAAATGAATTAATTAAATATGAAACAAAAGATGAACTTATTCAGAATTCTATAAGAATCCTCCTTAGTAATAATAAATTTTTTATTTATTGATATAACTCATTCTTACGTTTTTATTTATTCTTCATCTGACACTTTACCATCCCATAATATCGATTTAATACATAATAATACGGTCATATCATCAATCATACTTAATACTTACTACACCATTGATCTTTATCCGACTCACTTAGTCTCTTCTTAAATATATTGGGAGGCTAGGTCTTTAAGCGTGATAGTTTAAAATAAATAACATCTATAACCACTCTAAGATATTAATTTTATTAACTATAAACAAATAATATCTTAGATTGAATTTTGACTAAAAATTCCGATAAATTATCATAACAATAGTAAAAAATAAATATCACTATTTTAATATTCTGTTGATTATGTTACATATCTAGTTGTGACTTCCTATTTTAGTCTAGGAGATCTATTTCTAATAGAAAAGATGACTAACGAAACCTCAAGATGATTTTGATAAAATCAATAATTATACTTACAATTATAATATTAGTCTATATCTTGATTAATGATCATTAGGTCTCATAACGGAATGGATATGTACATACCAAATATTTTAATATTATAGAAAATTATCTATTAGACTTATAATTTATATATTTCTTGATTAATTACAAAGTTCTTATAAATTTTATGGATATTATTAAATAGAATAAAAAAGTATACATCTATGTCTAAAGAAGATATTGTTATGTATATTAACTGAAAAGTCCATACCTAGATGTTGATTTAATGAAGAGAGAAGTGATTAGTAAATCCTATAAAATAAATATCTATCTAAATAAGATTGTCATTTGAAATTAATAAAAATTCAATATTTTTAAACTATGAAACAAAAATCAACATGCTCTCAACTCTATTGATATACGAGTAAAACGAAGCAGATTTCTTACATAGATATTAAAAAGTTTTTCTCATTAATCAAACCAACTCATTAACCAAATCATGATATTTAACAATGAATTCTGACCTAAATTAAGGATAGGATAGAATTATAAAATCTGTGATTCTAGAGTATTTAAGATAAGAATGAATAGTGTAGATATTTGTCTTTATCCTGATTGTTCATTGATATGAAATCTACTTAATTATGTAGAAAGTGGATTTATCTTCTAAATTAATGAGGATGAAAGTAATTTAATAATTGTAGAAGAAACCATTAAAACATAAGAAAAAGTAAAATTCCTCTATTACTCTCATTAAGAGAGTATGTTTACAATTTGAACTATTTTCATAAAAGACCACATTGCTATATATCTAGAAGTATAATCTCTTTTCCTACAAAAACTAAAATTATATATATGTCAGATCTATTTTAGTTAGACATTCATCTAATTAATCATGATCTTTAGATCAACTGTTCACATGACTGCGCTAAAAACTAACTAATCCCTATAAAGATATTAATTCAATATACATAAAAGGACAAGAGCAACGATAAAGATTATGTTAAATAGGTTCAAATTTAACATTGCATGGTATTCATCATATACTCTCTACTTAATACTGATTATATATCAAATATTGTTTATTAATCTAAAAAACTGAGAATTAATCTAAGTTTAATTAACATGATTGAATCATAGCAACTTCTATATTTTCTGAGAAAAATCAAGGCATATTTACTAACTAATGACTGTGAAGAACAGAGAGGAATGTATAGTTCTTTTTATATCTAGAATTTAATGTTTTAGATTAAATTATTATAATCAATATATTTTTTACATACCTTACCTGAAATACCTACGAAACAACGTAATCTAGTATACTGGAATGCTAAATTACAGTAATTTTAGGAAAATTATTTGAATCTTCTATTCAAGAATTAATACCGGATATTCTTAGAGAAGAATTTACTACCATTTTTATAAAATAAGATAGATTCTTGAAGCGATCACCATTCCAGTGATAATTTTAATCAACTATAGCTAGGTAAGCTAATTAGCAGTTATCTTTAGTTATCGTGGAAGTAAAAACAATACAATAGACATGTATTCTAGTTAATGAACTCATACTATGATGAACTAGGCTAATCTACTGCATGAAAAACAGTGGACTCGAGTAACGAGAGTATTAATTTTTCTAATCTTTTTGAGTAATCATCCTTGAAAACATATCCATTTGTACCTATATAATAGATATATAAACATGATTTTATTCTCAATAATATATATTTTATAGGAGGATGCTATGGCCTATCGTTCTTTTTCTCTTATTCCTACATGGAATAATAATCTTTTATCTGATCGCTTTACACAGATTGACAACCTTTTTAGCCGTCTAACAGGCGAGGCTCCTGTAAGTGATACCCCTGCATATGACCTATTTCAAAAAAATAAAGAACATTATGAAATGATAGTAAGTGTGCCAGGATATACACAAGATGAACTAGATATTTCAGTGCTTAATAATCATTTTACTCTACGTGGTAATCCAAAGAATGAAGATACAGAATCTTCTGAAGAAAAAGAAAGCATTTCTTATCTTCACAAGGGTATTCAAAAAAAAGGATTTTCTCTAAGCTTTAGCTTGGAACATCGAATTATGATTTATCAAGCTAAATTAGATAATGGACTGTTAACATTACAATTTACTTATGATATTCCTGAACAAGAAAAACCAAAGAAGATTTCTATTGGATCAATTAATAATAAAGATGGATATGCTGTTAAGCATAATGAATCTTAAAATTACTAGCGCCCTTACAAGTAGGGCGCTCTTTTCTATGACAAGAAAGATGCTCTAATTGTTATACATTTTGTTATATATGTTTAGATAGAGATAAAAATGATAAATTTAATACAAAGATAAAATAAGTTTTACTGTACAAAATCTTGAAGACAACTCTCTCTCCTTAAGTAGAATAGGAGATTAGGCTATAATTGAGCCTTAAAACAAATCTAAGCTTTCCTGTAAGTTTTATAATCTATATTACTTTTTAAATAATTCATCCTAGCACGTTTAACTATATAGATATTGTCTATAATACGAGAAGACGAGGTTGTATATTGTTCTTACAATATACAATGACTTAGATAAACTCACGGAGAACTAGATATTTCTAATTTAAAGATTCTGTTTATTATATGTATTAATGTTTATCAACATAGAATCTTGAAGTAGTAGAGCGTTAAATTTCTATATAAAAGACTCTTTCTTTAACTTTCAGTTATATTTCATTATGTTTAAAAATTTAATATATAGTATTCTAGCTCATATATTCACTTATAATATAAAAGATACCAACCCTGATCATTGGGTCTTAATTAGAAGACATTAGAAGCGTTATGCAACGCTACAATCTATAAGTAGATAGTGTTACTTTTATAGAAATAATAAAATATGAGATTTCTATATATCTCAATAAAATCAAATTTCTTGATTTAAAGAATCAATTTTTATCTTACTAAATGATGTTTCATTACTATATTATATAATTTAGTTTATTGTTTTTTTAATTAAAAATTGTAACTAACATTAAGAAAATAATAAAAAACTTTCTATATATTATTATATATCTATTTTCTTCTGATTAAGCACTATAAATTTTAGATCTAGATATATAAAACGGATAATGATTAAACAAGATTTTGTCATAATTTTTATTATGAGACAATACACATTGTGAATGATAAAATAAGTTCTTTTAAATAAAGCATCTTTTGATTTAAAATATTTGTCTTGAGAGTGATTCCACGTAAATTGGATAAAAATATTTGATTCAATTTATATTATTCATCTTTCTATCAGCTTTTAAACTATTAAAAACTTGAGACTAGATAGAATTGCATGATCTTATCAAGATAGTGATTTTTTATTGTATATGCAGGTGACAGCATTTAATAATCTAAAAATTCTCTTATAAGTGTTCATTTGAAGTATATAGAAAATAAAAATAAACATTCTTAAATACTGATATCACTTCTTGCAAAGAAAAATAGTGAATATGAAATATTAAATGATATAAATTATTTTAAAATTAAAAATATACGTAAGATTAAATAAATAAGAAAAAATAGATTTAACATCTATGTAAGGACCCAAAAGAAAATTAGGTTTCTTAACCTAAGACTATTCTTACTTTTTTCTTATTGTAACTATCATTTTTTGCGAAACATCTGCTTAACACTGTACTAACACACAGTGATATCTATCATTATTGTTTTAATCTTTCTAGAGAATCTATCACTACGAAATATTTTAAATTAATCTTAACCCGTTACTCATCTCTTCTAGAGATCTTATCTTATTTTTTTCAGAAAGGAATATCATAGTTTTGAATGGCATCATCTACATCTATAACCTAACTTCACTTCATCCATATAAAAACCAAAAAAAAACTAGGTTATACTCATTCAATTAAAAGTAAAAACTTTAATAAGTATCAAGGATACTACTATCCCTCATAGTAGCTCTATAATGATTCTTAATCTTAACCGTAATATAAACTAGTTATATAAATATAAAATAATTTTATCAGTGTTAGCAAGATCTATCTAAATAGATATTTAACACAAAAACACTTTTTCTAAAAATTAGCACACATATTTTTCTTAATTGATGTTTTTATCTAAAAGAAAGCTATGAATGATATTATGACTAATTCCTATACAACTTATAAAAATATAATAATATCAATATAGTCTATTCTTTCTTTGTATTCAAAGACAAAAGATAGAGCCACAGATTGAAGTGATTTCAGGTAATAAAACAATCTTCACTAAGATTATGAAACCAAAGTATTTAAAAATACTTTTATTTTAATTCTATAATTGATAGAGTTAAAGTCTAATTTAACTATTTCTTTATAAAAAGTTATATTCATATAAAACTGAAACTAATTAGAGTTCGATTTTATTTTTTAACTTTTTTAAGATAATCTCAGTCAATGTACAATAATCTTTTTATTAGACAATAGAATCTAGTAAGTACAACTCACCTAGCTTTTTTAAAGGTCTATAACTTTTCATAATACACCATACTATTATTCATGACTATTATATATATTTGGTGATATTGAAGATAACATATAAACATTTCCATTTTCTTTAGAGCTACTAATGTACCTTGCATACTAGTAAGATTAAATAGTAAAATAACATACTTAAACTAAAATTAATCTCAGTTCCGATAGTAATATTGAAATAAAACAAAGAAAATTCAATAAATTAGGTAGATTTGTATTTAAAATACATAACTTGTATATAACCAACTTCTAATTAAATATTGTGACAAAATTATCTAAAGTTGTTATACATACTAAATGGTTGTAGATCATTGTTAGAAATATAGTTTCTATCGAAACTTCTTTTTTGTAACATTAAATACTTATTATTGTATTTTATTCTAACAATTAGAAAGTTAATGACTTTATATAATCCAAAAACATAATCATTAGATTATATTTTCTTAAATCTCATTATTTTCTAATAATATACTGACTACATTAAGAAATTAAAAAACTTAAAGACATAAGTAATTACAATCCCGTATGCAATCTAGTCTAATTTTTATTACTCATGTTGCCTGAGATAATACATTATTGTGATATAGATATAGATAGAAGATTAGACTTGTTATCATTTGTGAATGATTCATACTAGAGTTATAAAGTTTTAAACAATAAATATATGACTTAATCTTATAATAGTATTTTTATAAAAAATTATATTAATACAATATCCCTTTACCTAGTAAAGTTTTTATTATGACAGATAACATCAACCTAATATTCTTGATGCTTATTAAAAATAAGACAGTTAATCAACTGTAATGATTATCATAAAAAATCAGTATAGTATCTTCTATTAATTAATTCTTGATAAGAAAAATCACATTTTATAGTATCACTATACTACTATTTTAGTGTAGCAGTGTACTGTCACATAAGTTCTTCATATCTGTTATCAATCACATTCTTTAGAATACATAAAAGCATAGATTAATACATTTAATAATATAAATCATAAGTATAATTTTTCTTTGAAGGGAAATAAACCTTCCACTATCTTATAACTTTGCTTCATCAGGTTTATTTAAACAATCAAATACCGAAATAACTCTATCATTATATAATGAAGAGATGCTTAATGTATTATTTAGATCAATTATAATCAATAATCTATTTCTAGATTATAACGAGCTTATTATTATCGTAAAATTCTTTCATATCTCTTTTCCCTTGTAAAAACTATATTAGAGTTAATTAAAGATAATATAGATTGTTACCATAAATCGTTATGACATGATACTATGACACTTATAGCAATTACAGAGATGTACAATAATATAGTTCACTACTAATCAGTAAAATAAACGAAATAAGAGAGACTAGTAAATTACATATAGAAGATTGCATGAAAACTAATTCTAACCATTTTATTATGTTTTCTCCTCATTTCAGTAGCATCTTATTATAAGATACAATATGGGTAGTTATCAGAATTACTGTTGTAATGTAGTTATATAATTTTTTATTTATTGATCTTGATTATTAAAATAATCTTACTAATTCATTTACCTAAAAAGATAATTATTTTTGATCTAAACCACAATTGCTTAATACAAGTAGATATTGCTTTTATTAGCAATCAAAATAACTTCTTATCCATATTGCTACAATATTTCTCAGTCAATCACATCAATAAGGAATACGGATATTTATAGCCATGTATGATATGCATCAATCTTAGTACTATTGAATAATATACTGAATAATAAAAACACAAAAAATCTATAGAATATCTCTGTTCTATCACTAGTTTGTTAAAGAACTAAACCTGTGATCGCAGCTGATAACAGACTTACTAGTGTTGAACTATATAAAAGCTTTAAGCCAAAGCGTGATACCATATTTCCTTGTTCTTTATGTAGCCCCTTGATCGAACCACTTACAATTCCAATTGATGAAAAATTAGCAAAAGAGACTAAGAATACTGACAGAATTCCTTCAGCATGAAGAGACAGTATTCTAGTGACTTTTTGCATTTCAATCATTGCAACAAATTCATTAGTAACCAGTTTTGTAGCCATGATACCACCTACTTGCAATGCCTCATTACTTGGGACACCTAATACCCATGCTAGTGGGGAAAAAGCATAACCAAGAACCCCTTGAAAACTAATACCAAACACAACATCAAATAAAGAATTAAAACTAGCAATTAAAGCAATAAAACCCATAAGCATCGCTGTTACAATCACCATTACCTTAAAACCGGCTACAATATATTCATTAAGCATTTCAAAAAAACCCTGTCCTTTATAAGGATTAACTAATGTTAGATCTTCTTGTAAATCCACGCTATAAGGATTAATTAATGATAAAATAATGAAGGTGCTAAGCATGTTTAATACTAATGCTACAATTACATATTTTGGTTGTAATAAGGTCATATAAGCACCCACTATAGACATGGAGACAGTCGACATAGCTGTTGCCGCCAAGGTATACATGCGTTTTTCTGAGATCTGTCCTAATATGTCCTTGTAAATAATAAAGTTTTCTGACTGTCCAAGAATTAGTGAACTGACTGCATTAAAAGATTCTAGTTTACCCATTCCATTAATTTTTGATAAAATAGTGCCAATTATACGAATAATAACCGGAAGAATACGAAAGTGCTGAAGGATACCAATGAGCGCTGATATAAAGACAATAGGACAAAGAACGTTAAGCCAAAAAAATGCGAGCCCTTTATTACTCATATTGCCAAAGACAAAATTAGTCCCACATGCTGCATACTGTAGTAAGTGATCAAATAACTCTGAAATGTTTTTTACAAATTCTAACCCTATTTCAAGATGAAGAAAAAACCATGCTAATAAGATTTCTATAACAAGAAGTTGGCTTACAAAACGAATACGGATCTGCTTTCTATTATCGCTTACTAACATAGCTAAAACTATGATCACACATAGTGATACCAAAAAATGAAGAATCCGAGACATATCTATACTCCAGAAAATAAATAAGGACTGCATTTTATTGTATATACTATGTTTTTATATTCAGTAAATATTAAACAAGTAGTCTAATAGACTCATTTTATATAGGTATTGAGGAATCAAAATGCTCAGGATAGTCTAAAGAGCTAGCAATAGCATTGATAAGTTGCGCAAGTGATTCTGACGAAATAATATAAGGTGGTATCACATAAATAAGATTTCTGAAAGGGCGAATCCACACACCATGCTCCACAAACCAATTCTGCAACAACGATATGTTTACAACCCTGGTTACTTCTACTACACCAATAGCTCCTAACACTCGAACCTCTCGAACATTTGGGTGATCTACTAAAGGCAACAAACCGCTACTTAGTTGAGAAGAGATTGCCATTACACGATGATACCACTCTTTATCTTCAAGTAGAGATAAACTAGCAATCGCTGCTGTACAAGCTAAGGGATTACCCATAAACGTTGGACCATGCATAAAACAACCAGCATCACTATCGCTAATAATTTCTGCTATATGACGACGAGTTAAGGTAGCAGAAAGCGTTAATGTACCGCCAGTTAGTGCTTTCCCAAGACATAAAATATCTGGAATAATATTGGCATGATTACAGGCCAACCATTTACCGGTACGACCAAATCCGGTTGCTATTTCATCTGCAATTAATAGTATTCCATACTGATCACATAAAGTTCGTGCTACACGCAAATACTCAGGGTGATAAAAATACATTCCACCAGCCCCCTGTACAATTGGCTCCATAATTACTGCTGCTAATGTATTGTGATACAAAGAAAAGAGTGCGGTAAATTCTGCATCATCACCTGTTTGCCAAGTTTCTCCAAAACGTCTTGCAAGAGTATTAACAAACCGATTAATAGGTAGATAGCTTGAGTACATACTATGCATAGAATTAATAGGATCAGAAACTGACATCGCGCCAAAAGTATCACCGTGATAGCCTTGACGTAGCGCAAGAAATTCACGGCGAGGATGTCCAGATGCTTGCCAATACTGTAGTGCCATTTTCATAGCAACCTCTATAGCTACAGAACCAGAATCAGCTAAAAAAACACACTCTAAGTCAGAAGGCATGGATGCAACTAAACGACGACATAACTCTACTGCAGGTGGATGAGTAATACCGCCAAACATAACATGCGACATTTTACTAATTTGACTATGCATTGCCTGATTAATTACCGGATGATTATAACCATGAATCGCTGCCCACCAAGATGACATGCCGTCGATTAATCGCCGCCCATCTCCGAGAATCAATTGATAACCATTGGCAGAGACAATCGGATAGGTAGGTAGTGGTTTAGTCATCGATGTATAAGGATGCCAGACATGTCGTCTGTCGAAATCGAGATCATCAGTCTGCATCAGAATATCCTATTAAATAAATTTAAATACATTCTGGACAGTGTAGCGACAAACTCTATACTTACAACTATCTATTTCCTTAAATATTCTATGGGTAACCGTTATGTCAATTTCTCAGCATTGGACCATTGAGCAAACTAGATTATTATTTGACCAACCTTTTTTTGATTTGCTTTTTAAAGCCCAACAGGTACATCGTCAGCATTTCACCTCCGGTGAAATCCAAGTTAGTACACTTCTATCGATAAAAACAGGCGCTTGTCCAGAGGACTGCAAGTACTGTCCGCAAAGCGCGCGTTATAATTCAGGAATTAAAGGAGAGGATCTAATAGAAGTAAAAAAAGTACTTGATGCAGCACAAAAAGCACGTAAAGCTGGTTCTACGCGCTTCTGTATGGGCGCCGCTTGGAAAAATCCACGTGATCGTGATATGCCGCTACTTGAAGAGATGGTTAAAGGCGTTAAAGCAATGGGACTTGAGACCTGCATGACCCTTGGAATGCTTAATGAACAGCAAGCACAACGCTTGTCAAAAGCTGGTCTAGATTTTTATAATCATAATCTAGATACATCACCAGAATTTTATAAAAATATCATAACTACGCGTAGTTATCAGGATAGACTAGATACACTGAATATTATACGTCAAGCAGGTATTAAAGTATGTTCTGGTGGTATTGTAGGCATGGGTGAAAATATTAATGATCGCGCAGGATTATTAGTACAATTAGCTAATTTACCAACACCGCCAGAAAGTGTGCCTATCAATATGCTAGTTAAAGTATCAGGTACACCACTATCTGATAATGATGATGTCGACCAATTTGATTTTATTCGTACTATTGCTGTAGCACGTATTATGATGCCTTACTCTTATATTCGTTTATCTGCTGGAAGAGAGCAAATGAATGAGCAAACCCAAGCACTGTGTTTTATGGCTGGTACTAACTCTGTGTTTTACGGTTGTAAATTACTCACAACCTCCAATCCAGATGAAGATCATGACTTAAGATTATTTAAAAAACTTGGTCTCACTATCCAGTGTCAAACAATATCAAAAGGAAATAAAGAGCAAGAAGATAATCTAACAGAGAATTTTCTATCTCTAGATACAGAAAAATACTATAACGCTGCGCGTGAATGAGATACAGAGGAATAGGATAATTAATAACATATTATATAGCCAGCTTCTTCTATCAGTATAGTATCTGAGATAAACTTTAATGTTTTTATTTTAATGATATTGAAAATCAGTCTGGATACAAATAGAATAAATAAGTATCGTATCAGTTTTAGTTTAGTATGATTTAAATACCTTCATAATTCTGGTCTTTAGAAACAAATAAAATTTGTTATTAATTAATTATTATGATCATAATAATTATTTAGAGATTAATTATTATAACACTTTTATAGACAAGCTATCTAACAAATAGAGAGCCATCTGATCTTGTCTTCAAGTAGATAGTGAACTTAAAATAAAACCGCAGACACCAACTCGTCTGCGGCATAGTTAAAAGTCATATTATAGATGACATCCTTCGAGATATAAATATGACTGATATAGCAGTTCTTTATTGATTGCTATAGAAAATAAGTCTTAATATTTTATGCTTATCTAATGTTTAGAGAACTTGTAGCGAAAGAATTGTTTAAAACTAGATCGCTATAGTAGATTAAAATATTATAGTTAATCTAATCTCAAGTCTGAAAATAATTGTTTAATTAATATCGAATTATTTTCCTACTAAACACTTTCAGTAATAACCAATTTGTAATTGAGAAGAATCGAATAAATATCATCTACTTTCTAATCTTTTTTAACTCTTAGACCTACTCTTAATAGTAAATAGAGTCAAAAAATAAGATTTATCTGCATAATTTTAAAAAGTTCTTGAAGAATAAAAATATTACTGTTATTAGCCTTTCTATATAGGTAGGATCTATGTTATAAGAATAGATAAGTGAACTACATTCCATCTACTAGTTATATCACGATGATAAAATCATCGCATAACATCGTACAGTTCAAACAAATTTTTTGAACTTAGATAGATAAATAACAAAATCCACTACCTAGATAAGTTTAATAAATATAAGAGATGGATTACAAAAATATAGAACTTCTTTTTTGTAAATTTTATTGATATAATTTATGATCTAATAAGGGTATAATTATTATGTCTAAAATTATCAAAGAATAATAAATAGAGAAGTTTAATAATGTTTAATATATAAACCTATAAGACAAAAAACTTTTATTCTTAATTAGATAGATAAAACGAAAAGTTTATTAATGAAAGAGCATGGATCGTCCGCCAAACATTGCTCTAACATATAAACAGAGTATGAAATTAACTTGGTCTACTAGAATAGGGTCTCGAGCAGATAAAAAAAACTGTCTTCCGATGATTTAATCAGAATCTTTATCAAGAAAAGATCTTGCTGGGAAAAACACTGAACCCTATAAAACGTCATGACATAAGCTAATCCATACTAAAAAGATGAGTGATCTGTTCAATCTCGTCGAAAAAAAATTAAGTTGTTGATTCCACCCAAAATAGGGATGAAATATTGGTTACACCAGTAGATTTAACCTAACAACACCGTAATATATCGTCTTAATACGATAGTACGTTTAGTATGGGATAATAGAGAAAGCGGTTATGAATGAACCTGGATCACTTAATTGTTTTTCGTGTTCAATACTCAGAGCAAACATATTAGTCTGTGAAGCTGAATGGCACGAACATACAGATTAGACACAGACTCTAGTCTAGATCCTAGATATAGATTATGTTTTTAGGAATGACTAAAATAAAATCGGCAATTCTGTATAAGATCAAATATTCCGATTCAGATATACGAAGTATGTAAACTAATTAGCTTAAAAGTTATATAAGATAAAATCATGAAGCAAATTAAGTTATAGAGAGAATTATATCTCCACGTATATCTAGGTAAAACAACATGGAAATGGTCCTATCTTTAAATAGATAATTAATAAATCTCCATATCCGTTCGTACAATAATATATGTAAGATACGGTAATGGAACTGAATTAAGGAAGACTGCGTTGATCAATCCTTGGCTATCTATTGTAATACAATAAAAAAAGTAATTTTAGAATAGATAAAGAGATTGTGCATGTTGTAGTTGTATTTTAGATTGATCCTAATGTTTAACCGTTTTCTCGGAACAACAAAACAAACTTAATGGATTGGATGTATCCTAAAATCGTCCGGGAGATGCAACCACATTGAAGTGGTTGCTCAATGCAAAAACCCCTCGATTCTGCGTCAACTTGGCGGAAGAACCAGAGATCGAGGGGTCGTTAGCAGGCTAATGCCTGTAAAGGATTATAACGAATGCATTTTAAAAAAACAACCCCTATCCGCCATAAGATTTGGACAGGGTGAATGATCATTCTATAACTCTTCAAGAGTCCGGACAATTGTTATACCGTCAAACACGTCGTGGCGAATCTAATTGTCAGCGTAAAGGGCAGGTCAAAACGCATCGTAATCATCAGCCAAAATTTATCGGCAAAATACCGCGTGGAATGGCTGCAAAAGTTATGGCTTGTATCAAAAATCATGACTGGCGGCAAAATAGTGATCTTATAGCATTGAGAAAACATGGTTATACACCCTATTCACGTATATTTGATCGTTCGTATCAACCAAAACCACTTCGAATAACAGCTCGCTCTGAAAGCCGAGAAGCGCTAAGCGCCCTGTCATTAGCCTTAGCAGCAAACTGTGATTACAGCCCATATAGTAAATATATGTTTGAGGTTATCTTACCTGTAGCAGAAATAGCGCAACGTATGGGAGTTCTACATGTCTATAATAATGGGCGCAAGGCATATGACGTATTACTACATGCTTTGCGTGTACTTGAGCAATTAGATTACGTAGTAGTTCACCGTGATCGAGAAAGTGATTCTGGTCAGAATAAACCGATGAGAGTCTTCTTAACAGAAAACTTTTTTACCTCACGTGGAATGAATCTTAAAAGTGTTCGTCAATGGTTGTATAAATATCGTCAATGGGCAACATCAGCAGGCATTGCGGTTTCTTTGCGCAATAAATATGAGCGTCATCAACTTAAAATGGCACGTCTTGGAATTGATATTGATCGTCATCATTCATTAAAAAATCGGTTAAACAAAATTAAACGTTGGGTTATCAGCCCAGAAATATTTAATGAAAAAGAATCTATCATTGCAAATCTTAATACCTCCGTAATCGCTCATAACAAACAACATATATCATCTCAGGATTTAAGTGAAGTACGCTACCAAATGGCTTGGTGGACCTGGTCAGCTAGTGATGCTTGTACACCAATAATACGATTAAAATTAGAAAATGCCATTAAGACGGAATTTCCACATCTCTTTAATCATTCTACAAGCACTGAGCAGTATTATCGACTTCTTCTTGAGCGTGCAGGAATCCCTCTACCATGACCTAGCGATTTAAATCGCTAGGTATCTCACTAAATAGATTGCATTATAAACAAATTCTAAACAGGATTTGAATCCCTCCTGCCCTTCGTATAGAAAAATCTTTTTTTTTATCTTTATCTATACTAGAAATGAGTATTTTAGCTTTCAAAATCAACTTAAAATGAAGAATTTTTTATTTATATTATCAGATAACTCTTAAACTTTTCTTAAAAAAAACTAGATTCTTAGATTTTTTATTTTCTTTCATTAATTTCGAACGTTATTCCTGCACAAAACATGCTTTCTAAAGAAAGACTACCTAAAGCCTTTCAAAGTCTTTAGGTAGATCTTTTTTATCTTTAAAAAGAAGAGAGATTCTTATCTAGGAAATCTTCTAGAAATCAGAAAAATAGAAACTCTTTCTGAGAACACTGAAATAGCTATCAAAGATAAAATGGGGAATGAACTAAAAATTTCTTTAATAAGAGAGATACAGTAGAGTGGAATAAAGTGGAATAAAGTGGAGTAAAGTGGAGTAAAGTGGAATTACACATCTCATTATAAAGAAGATGTCTAATTTAATATAAAATGTATTTTTTCTGTAAATAGAATTTCATAAATATGTTTTTATTTTTAAAACAATATAAAAATCAATTAATAAAATTGAAGAATTATTAATATCATTAAATTAATTGATTTTAAATAAATGAATTGAATAAAAGTATGTTTTAAAAAATTTTCTCAAAATCTCTACTATTTCTATAGTTAAGAAGTTTTTGAGAAAATTATTGATCATTTATCAAATCATAAAACAATATCGATAGATATGAATTATGAAATATATATTTATTACTAAATCATATTAGTACTTTTTTTATATTAAATATTTCTTAAAAAGGAGTGATTGACTTTAAATCATTAAATTTAATATGTAGATCACATCTAGGATGGATCAGATAGAATATATTATCCAAATAAAATATCGTGAATTATTAGTTAAAACATTTTTGTTTATTTTAAATTTTTTATTGTTTCTATAATCGTCTCTTTTGATATCGATTTTAATTAAATAAATATAATTATGCATTATAATAGATAATATATTTATTTAGAATAAATTGATTATTATAAACAGTTTTTATGGTATAAATATATTTATAGATATAAAAGATTTATTATTTACAATAAAATAAAATTTATTTAGAAAATGAAGTTTTACAATAAAAACAACAATAAATAATGGTAGATCTCCTTATCTAAGAAGACTAGATTATACAATCTAATTGTTAATAACTAATTTATAAAAATATATTTAATCAATATTTAAATTTATAAATATGCTTTGATTATAAAAAGATTTTGTCTATATTTCAATCAATATATTATTAAAATAATATTGAATTTTCATATAATAACAAGATCTTAATAAATCTTTGAC